>NZ_CP091287.1 GCF_021650975.2 Flavobacterium jumunjinense | reverse complement strand
TTAATAATATAGAGTATATCTCGTCTAACGATGTTTCTCCTTTGGCCAAAACATCATACGCTTTTTCTGGAAGCGATTTATAATTTTCGTCATTTTCAAAATAAGTTGCAATAGTATTACTTTTTATTGCATTTGCAATGTCATTTGTAATATTAATCACTTCGTAGATGGCAGTTCTTCCTTTATAACCCGAATGAAAACATTCATTGCAACCAACAGGTTTATAGGCTTTTTCAACTTGGTATGGAATTGAAAAACTACTTGGAAAATCTTTTTCATCGATAGTAGTTTCTTCCTTGCAATGATTACATAATTTACGAATTAATCGTTGTGCAACTGATAGATTTAATGTTTCTGAAATAAGATATGGAGGAACACCCATGTCAATTAGCCTTGAAACTGTTCCAATAGCAGAATTGGTATGAATTGTTGACAGTACCAAATGTCCTGTTAAAGAAGCTCTAATTGCCATTAATGCTGTTTCGGAATCACGAATTTCTCCAAGCATAATCACATCAGGATCTTGACGCAAAAACGATTTTAAAGCGGAGGCAAAAGTTAGTCCAATGTCTTCTTTTAATTGTACTTGGTTAATTCCTTTTAGCGTATATTCAATAGGGTCTTCTACGGTTACAATATTTCTTCTACTATCGTTTAATAAGCGTAATGTTGCGTATAGTGTAGTGGTTTTACCAGAACCTGTTGGACCACTAATAAGGATAATTCCGTTTGGTTTTTTAACCGCTTCTAAATAACCTGTTAGTTCTTCTTGCTGGAAACCCAATGATTTCAAATCGATATTTGAAGCATCTTGACCTAATAAACGCATTACAATTTTTTCCCCATATAATGTAGGTAAAATAGATACACGAATATCAAACGTAGTAGTAGTGATTCTACCATCTTGTGGCAAACGTTTTTCGGTGATGTTTAGTTTGGAACGAATTTTTATCTTATTAACTAACTCCAAATAGTTCTCGCGTTCAATTTTATAGCGTTCAATTAACTGACCGTCAATTCTAAATCGGATTCGAGCTGAATCTTCATAGACTTCACAATGAATATCACTACTTTTTAACCCTTTCGCTTCACTTAATAAGTTTTCAAGAAAATCGCCTGAATCTATTGAAAATGTCTTTTTTGAGTTTTCAATGCGTTCTTTTCGGTAATATATAGAAAGTGCTTTGTTTATTTCGATTTCTGAATAGGAAAGCAAACTCACTTTCTTACCTAATAACAACTCTAATTCTTCTTTTACTTCGGTAGTGTTTTTATTCTCTAGACAATATAAAATAATAGTATCAGAATTACTTTTCTTGGGTAGTACTTTGTAATAATTTGCTAAATCTGCAGAAAGAATATGCAAGTTTTCGTTGGGTATAATTATCTCTTCCATATTATCGGATTAAAGTGATTTTTTGAAAGGAAAAGAAAATATCTTTTGTAATTATAAAGAGTAATAACAAAGCAGAAAGTCCCGCTAATGGTACAGCATCTTTTTTAATCCATTTTCTTAAAACAAATTGCATTACAATTGCAAAAAGCAAAGAAGTTATAAAAAAGAGTACATAATTGTACAATACAAACAAAGGTGTAATAGCGATGTAAAACAACAAATCGCCCAAGCCAAAATAGTTTTGAAAAGGATTTAAAAAGGATTTATTTTTAAGGCTCATATATAGCGTTAACACAATGATTGTGATACTAAAAAATAAAATATTAATACCAATTAGCTGAAGGTTTCCTTGTAAATAATTTGTAATACAATAAGAACAAGCAAATACTAAAACAGGCAACACAACATGTATGTGTCTAAATTTAGAATCTTGCCAAAAAATAAGAGCAAGACAAATGCATAAAACAATTGGAAATACTATCATTATTCTTTTACTACTTCTTTAAGCATTTTCTTATCGTTGATTTCCCAAGTATTGAATGCTCCATCTCCATCTAAATCGGAAACTGAAGTAGCACGAGCCACAAAAGAACTATTAGAGGCTTCTATAATTTCAATTCGATAGACCGCTTGACCTCCATCTTCTACAGTTTGTTCTTGTTCAAAACCTAATTCTTCTAAATCTCCCGTATATTTTGAGTAACGATAAAAATGACTTTTCTCCAAACCATATACTTGATTTAGCATCGCTTGCGCTTCAATAGCCTTTGCTTGACTAATAACCGATGTTTGATTCGGCAGTACCATAAGTAACAAGATACCTATAATGCAGAGTACAATTAATATCTCCGTTAAGGAATACGCTTTTACATAGGCTTTTTTAGAAAGGTGTTGTATATAGCGAATTGTTTTATTTTTCATTTTATAACGTCTAAAGAATTTGATTGCCACAAAAATACAAACTTTAAGCAAAACGAAATGATTTCTTTTTTATTTTATGGTGTACTATTTTTAACACAAGAAAATTTTAAGCTTTTAGACTAAAAATTTGTATCTATGATACTGTCCTAAGAATGTGTAAAGTTATTATAACAACAAGAACCACTTGTTTGCTTCTTACTTGCAATGAAAGTGGCTTTGTTTTATATTTTTTGTTGGCACAGAATGCAATTCTGCGCTAACGTTTGTGCATATCTGCGCGATCGGGTTTATTCTTTAGCCTTTCTTCTTGGTGTATCTCCTTTCCAACCTGGAGGGTAATGATATTTGAATTTAGTCTTTATTGCCTGAATATAAGTTTTCTCTGTGTCTAGTGTTAACTGTAACGTATAACTTTCTTCAGTTTCTTGAATAGTATCAATATAAATATTATAATTTGCATTTAATCTAGGATCTTTACTATTGAAAACATCTATCTTTAAAGTGTCAACATTCATATAAAATTTATAATCGTATAATACAAACTGATTTTTTTCTCCGTTTTCAGCTTTAATCATCCATGATTTTTTAGTATCCTGAAAACCTATTGAATAGTATCCTTCTGTCCATAAATCTTTATTACCATGATAAAAAGTAGTAATCTGCCATTCTCCTTCTACCATTTTAAAATATTTGTTATGAACTGTCGAACATGAAACCATAAACGATAAAAATGTAAAAAACAAAACTTTTTTTTCCATAACTATTTTTTTACTTTTTATCACACGCAAGACATTCCTTTGACTCATCAGTACTATTTTCATTATTTAAATTCTTTATTTCATCAACTTTTGTTTTAATCATAGCTAAACGTATACTAGCTTCGGGATCTGAAACTTTATTAATAATTGCTTCTGCAGTTTTTCTAATAGTTTCTCCTTCATTTCCATTTCCTCCGAACATTACAATATTGGCTATATCAGTTAAATCTTTGATATTATAATTTTCTGGCTTTATCAAACCTTGATTTACAGCTTTTTGCATATCTCTTATAACAAGACCAACAATTGAACTATTTCCTTTTCTCTGAATATCACCAGTAAATACATCTTTTGTTTCATCCCATGAACGTGTTTGTGCGTCAAATGCAAGTTTATCTTTCATGTTTGCTTTTGTATCTACAAACTCTTTAATCCCCTTGTAAAGATCATAAATGAGGAGTATTGCCATAGCACTACCTTTTGCTGGTAGCGGAGTTGGCTCATAAGTCTTTACAGTTTGAGCTTTACTCAAAATTTTTCCTTCAAATCTTTGTCTACGGTCTATTTTTCCGTTTCCTTTATTATATCTAGTATTCCTTATAATATCATAATTTGAATCTGTAAGTGTTCCGTCACTATTAGCTGATAGATTATTAGTTGATGTTAAATTAACTTTAAAAGAAACGTCTTCTTTTAAACTACCATTGGATCCTAAGCCAAATAATGGATTATTTTGTTTATATGTTTTTTGAAAATTATCATTAAAATTTTCAAGTTTTAAATATATTCTACCATTAGAAAATTCAACTCTAGCATCATTGTAATTTAAATATTCTAAACCTTCAAGCTCTATTCCATCGACAACTCTATTCTCAGAATAGGAATAATCACTATTCCAAGGATAATTTTTAGATAATGGGTCTCTAGATAAAAAACGTCCAAGCCGTGGATCATGCATTCGACTACTATCCTTTTGGAATGACACTCCCAGGTCGCACCAGCACCGGGAATGACTACCGTTACGGCTTCCAAGGACAAGAAAAAGATGACGAATTAAAAGGGAAAGGAAATTCTTTAAATTATACTTTTAGGATGCACGACCCGAGGGTAGGTAGGTTTTTTGCTGTGGATCCGTTGTTTAAAAAATACCCTTGGAATTCACCTTATGCATTTAGTGAAAACAGATTAATTGATGGGATTGAATTAGAAGGATTAGAGGTTGTTTCTGTAGGTAAAGAGTTTAATGTCTCATTTGTGGTTTCTGGTAGTTTTGGAGATGGATATGTGTTTGCTCCTGATGGGATTTATGAATATAGTAATTGGTCAGTTGGAGGTAAAACTAATATTTCAGCTGGTGTATCTGCTCTTAAAGTTATGGTTTATCCTACAATGAAAACTGTTAAAGATTTCGCAACTCCAAGTCATTCTTTTGGATTATCTGGTGGAGAAGTTGTTACTGGTGGTGTCGGATATTTACAAACTACAGATAGTAATAATAATTTATTATCAGGATTTTCTCTCGAAATTGGACTTGGTGTGGGGTTATCACCTCTTGATATTTCATATGAGTATGGACCAACAACTGTTAAGCCAGTTTCAGATAGAGCAAAAGCCATTACATTTGCTTATGAAGCCATTACTAAAATTGATGGTAAAATAAAAGAAGAGAAAGAAACTTTAAAAGAATTGGAAAGTAGTAAATACGATTATAGAATGGAATATACTAATACTCTAAATAGAATAACAAAAGAAAATAGAACTAAAGGTAAAACAATGAATTACAGAAAAGAATTAGATTACAGAAACTCTTTAAATAGAAAATTGAAAGAAACTAATAATTCGATTAAAGAAACAACAGAGTCAATAGATAAATTAAATCAGACTAAAGTAACTATTCAAAATTCTATCAGTAATGAAGGCTAATGTTTTTTCAAAATATTTGTTATTAATATTTTTCACTTCCTTTTTGATGGTTATCCTAAAAGTTGGGTTTTATAAATATACGACTGTTTTCTTTTTTATTTTTTTTTCTCTACCTTGTTTCTATTATTATATTTTAAATTTTTTATCTTTTAAAGAAGAGTTAACAAAACACTCTAAAGTTAATAGTAATATATTAAAAGGGGCGTATCCTAAAGCAGGATTTATGCTTTTTAAAAAATCTGAAATAGAGAAAATTGAGTTTATAAGAAAAAAAGTCGTAAAAAATATATTGCTTTTTTTTATGTCAATTATTACAATTTTTATTTTAGCTATATTGACAATTCATGATAATTTATCAAATTTTTTTGTCGATTTATTATCGTGTTTTAAATAAAAAAATATTTTCTACCCCGCTCCCAGCTCTCCGAAGAGTTCTAAATAAAACGCACACACTCTACGATGGTCTCCTGACCTCGTAGCACAATATAAAAGACAAAGCCACAGTAATGTGGCTTTAGTTGTTTTGCATAATTGTTTAGCTTAAGAAAGTTGTCTTCTTTGAAAGACATAGATTTTAACAAATGCGATTTATTTTACCATTACGTTCTGAATTCTTAGAGATAAAAAAGTATTAACTATTAATAATTTTGCTTAAATCGAACATTGGAGCATACATAGAGACCATAATAACAACAACTCCAATAACAATAATTATCATAGGTTCTAAAACGACACCAATCATCTTTGTTTGATGGCTAATTTCTTCATTGTATTGTTCCGTTAAGCGTTCAAACATAGTGTCTATTTGGTTAATCTGTTCTGCAACTTCGACCATAGAAACCAAATTGTTCCCAGCTCTCAGAAGAGTTCTAAATAAAATGCACACGCTCTACGATGGTCTCCCGACCTCGTAGCACAATAAAAAGACAAAGCCACTTAATCATTGCAAGGAAGAAATCAAGTGGCTTTTGTTGTTATAGTAATGGTAAGTTGACTTTTTATCCAATAATTTAAACAGTTTTATTGAATGTAATATCAGATTTTTTGACACTGTTCTTCTGAGTTTTCATTTATAAAAAAAGTTTATTGAAACGAGTTTCAATAAACTTTTTAGCAGTTTTGAAGTATCAAATAATTTCAAATTATGCAATATGTCTTTAAAATTACTTTTTCTTAAAACTTCTCGTTTCATTGTTGTAAAACACAGAAACAGAGTCTTTATAGATTTTTTTAATTACTAAACCATCAATGTCGCTGTTCAATCTAACGCGTTCTAAGCGATTATTGACTTTAACTAGTATTAGTTCTTCTTTTTTGTCTTTTGACTTAATATAACCGAAATATTGCACATAAGGAAAGGGTGTAATTGCTTTTGGTTCTGGCTCTTTTTTTACTACGGGTGTCGAACGAACTATTATTGGTGCAGTTGTGGGTTTAGAAAACACTTTGTTTAAGAAAGGGTCTTTTGTTAAGGGGTGCAAAGCAAAAGTATCTTTTTTGATGATAGAAATAGCATCATAATTATAGGCATTAGAAAGCGTATAATCCAATTCATCATCTCCAAAAAAACGATTAATATATTTATAGCCCACTGTTCCCCAAAGTGAAAGCACTACAAGAATAAGAATGATATTAATCGTTTTTTTTGTATCCATTTTTTAGTTGATTGTTAATTTGTTACCAGAACTATAGGCTCCTACATTTCCGGCTGCATCTTTAGCTCTCACTCTCCAATAATATACTCCAGCAGTAGCAAATGCTTGTTGATAACTTGTTCCTGTTGCAGGTGATGTTTGGATAATAGTTGTGAAATTAAGATCGGATGCAATTTGTAATTCATAAGTAATAGCCGATTGTATTACTCCAGAATCTTGAGAAATGGTCCAACTAAAACTAACCGTTTGATTAATCGTTTGTGAAGCATTATTTGCTGGTTGATTGTTTTGTGGCTGATTTGGAACAACAATATCCCTTAAAAAACTCCTTGTTGAATATACCGTTTCAGTTGACGTTGTTGTATTATAAGCTTTTACTTTCCATGTATATTGACCGTCACTAGTAATATGTGAACTGTTCAATGTTACGTTGGTAGTCGTAACATTGTCTTGCGTGAAGACAATACTTCCAGATGTTATATTTATTACTTCAACTTTATAATGATCTGCGGCAGTTAAATCATTCCATGACAATGTTATTGTGTTTAAATTGGTAGCAAAGCTTGCTGAAGGCGCGACTAATACTACTTGTTGATTCGTAAGATCGTCCGATTCTTCTACATCAAAGGTTAAAGGAAAAGAATAAGTAGATTGATATGCTGAATTTTCTCCTCTCACTCTCCATTGATAGGTACCTTGAATTAATGGCAACGTTACTGTGTTTGTGTTTACTAAGGTATCGAATACTTTAAACTGATTGTTATTGTATACTTGCACACGATAATCATCTGCTCCATCTAATTGATTCCACTGAAAAACAGTTACATTACTTTCTACAGTTGCTCCTTCTAAAGGGTAAACCACTTGAACCAAATCATTAGAAATGTCTTCTTCTAGAATATCTTCACAAGAAAAAGTGAATACTGCTAAAGCAATTAGGATTAATTTATGTATTATTTTCATGTCTAAATTTTATTTATCGTTATCTTCTTTTACTACTTTTTTATTACCAATCTCATAATTCTGAAATACTATTTTTAAATGTAATACTTCATTACTATTATTCTTTTTTACAGTATAATAATTAGTACTCACCACTCTTGAATAATTGAATTTTGTTTCAAAATCATATCCTAATTTTAATAAATTATTAATGTTTCCTGTAATATCTAATTGATTGGTGTAAATGGTATAGTTTTCACCTTCAAAAGTATGAATAGCTTGTAAATCATTAATAGAAATTCCTTCATGTTGTGTAGCAAAAGCAATAATTTCTTGTTGCACAACATCTCTCTCTACGTTCTGATTTCCTAAGTATTTATCATAACTTGCTATTTCCATTGAAAGCACATCTAAATTTTTAGACTTACTAGCTATTTCATCAGAACGTTTTGTTAGTTCTTTATTTTCTTGATAAACCTCAATTAAGCTTTTAAATGAACGTTTGTATGCTGTATAAGACAGCATCAAGAAGATTACCACTAACGCAATACATTTTTGTTTGTATGTGTACTGTTCAAACATTATTTAATACGTATTTTTAAACTAAATTGAGTATTGTTTTTTTTGTCTTTCTTCAAGCTTTCCAATTCAAATTTTGCAATCCAATGAAAGGATTTTAAGCTTCTTAACCAATTATTAAATTCATCTTCATTCACGGTTACTCCTTTTACCCAGATAGTCCCTGGAGTAATTTCAACTTTCTCATTATGCTTCACAACTTTCTGCAAAGGAGCTGTGTTTAATTCGTTTAACGAAATGGAGTTCGGTATCGATTTTATAATTTCATAGGAATAAAAAGACAGGAATTTATCCGATAAAAATCCAGAATCTTTAATGATTTTTTCTTTGTCTTTTTTCTGCTTTTCTAAAGTAACAATTTGTTGGTAGGCTTTGTTAGAGTATACATTTTGAATGTTCAATGCTGCATTTTTCTCGCTATAATATTGAATTGTCAAATAACTCGCTAATAAAGTGATTAAAAAACCAACAAGCATTATTAAACCGAAAGTTGAAAAAGCCTTTCTATAAACAACTTCATCAATAGAATTGTTATTAAATTCTGATTTAGAAATGGAATCATTCTGTACAAAATAGTTCAAACCAATACCATATAACGGCAATACAAAATTAGAAACAGAATGTTCACCTATCGTATAATTAGCAGATGGAATAGCTTCTGGTTTTGAAAAATTGACAATCTCATTTTGTTCCAATACCAAAGCTAAATCTCCTGAATAAACGACAGGAGAACTTAAATTATCGGCTAACAAAACAGAAAGAAATGAACCAATGTAAACATCAATAATTTGTGCTTTTTTGCTTTCAAAAAGAGACAACCATTCGTCTGCAATATTCTTTCTACAAAAACTAATGAATGTATTGTTTTTTAAAGTATAACTAGTGTGATAAATGGTATTGAAATCGATGTTTTTTTGCCAAGCCAAATCAATATCACTAGTACTATCAATATTCTTATTTAGAACTCCTTTTCCATCAATCGCTAGAACAATAGGTAGCTTTAGGTCGATATTTTCTAAAAAAGTTTTCTTAGAAATAAAACTCTTGTTTTCTATTAGTTTTAATTGATTTTTTTCTTTTTTAAAAGTAAGCAAAGTATATCTTTCACTGTCGGTTTCTTGATAGATACCTACAACTTGAATACTATTGATTTTGAATATTTTAGAAAGAAAATTTAGCATTAATACACAATTGTTGGTTTAATGAAAATATGCAGTTTAGAATTTCCTTTTGCTTTCTTTTTGCTACTAAAAAACCATTTAATAATAGGAATTCTAGAGATTAAAGGCACACCCGTTCCTGAGTTTTCTTTTTTTAATTCATCTAAACCACCTAATAGTATCATTTCATTGTTCTTTACTCTTACTAAAGATTCAAATTGTTGCGTTGCTTTACCAGGAGGAGCATTTTCTCCAGCTCTACCTAAGAAAGCACTTTTCTCAACATTAATATTTAGTGTTACATTTTCATCCGCAGAAACATAGGGTTTTATTTTGACAGCCAGATTAGCTTCAGTTGGTTTCCATGTTCCAGATTGCAAAATATCACCTCCATTTCCAATATTATTATTTAGAATACGATTATTTTGTTCAAAATAATAATTCGTTTCTCCAATAGATAATGTTGCTTCATGACCACTTAATGTAGCTATTTTTGGTGTTGATTCTATTTTAATTATAGAATTGTTTTCTAGCAGTTTTAAATTCAAATAAAAAGCATCGGTAACCTTACCTAATTTAAGAAGTCCAAGACCATTAAAAGCGTCTATCAAACTATTCACAGAAGAACTCCCAAGGTTTACATCTGTCGTTGGAAAAAGAACACCACCTGTTTGTGCTTTATTTAGCTTATCTAATCCCGCTTTTAAACCCGTTTGAACATCATAGGATTTGTTATATTGAACAATAATCACTTCTATTTGAACCAAAGGAACAACTTTATCAATCTGTTTAATGTATAATTTTAATTCCTCAATAGTCGATTTTGCCCCTGAAGCAATCAAAGAGTTAAGTTCAACAAATTCTTTAATTTCAACTTTATCATTGAATATTTTTGGTAAGGATTGTAAAACAGATTCGATAGAGCGATTCTCTAATGGAATAATCTCTGTAGAACGCAATCCTTCTGTAGATTGTTCACCAATAAGATAAAAACCATCCTGATTTTTATAGGTGTATTTTTTACCTTTAAAAACATGACTCAATAAGTCATCAAAAGTGATTTTATTGGCTAAAAGCGATGTTTTCTCATTTTCTGGTTTGTTATAAATGAAATAATTTACGTTCAGTTTCTCGGCCGCTTCAATCAATAAATCAGTTGCGTCAGCTACGTTTGCCTTAACTGTTAAGAAACCTTGATTGTCCACTTCAACATCATAAGACCCTTCCGAACCAGAAGCAGGTTTTTGTTTGTTCCTATTTGAGTTTCTGTTATTTGAGACAGATGATGAATTTGCTTCCTTTGGCAAGGTGTTTTTTTCTAAATAATAGAAACCATTATCATCTTTTGTAGCTACTAAATCATTCGATTTTGCCATCATATCAATAACTTGTTCAAAAGGACGGTTAAGAATATAGGAAGACACTTTTATCGTTTTAATATCGGGTGCCAAAACTACATTTTTACCCGATTTATCAATAATAGCTTGTGCTACAGCTGGCAATGAGTCATTTTCTAATTTAACCGATAAAAAATCATTCTGAGGATTGTAACTAACATCAATTATTTTTTGCTGTTTCTTCTCAATTATTTTTACTTCTTTTCGCTTTTTAAAAATAATAATATTACTCATAAAGCTTGCTTCTAGATCATATTTCTGAACTAAAAACAAGAAGATATCTTTTACTGTTACATCATGAAAATTATTAACCACAGGAGTATTTAAGTCATTATCAACACTCACATTCAATTGATGTTCTTCAGAAATTGCAATAATTAAATCATATAAAGATAGCCCTGAAACATCAATCTTTACGACCTCATTAATACCTGGCTTTATCTTCGAAAACTCATCTAATTTTCGTCCTAATTCATTAAGGTCTTGCTGTGCAAAAAGAGAATGGGTGAATAGACTCAGGGTTAATATTACAATAATTTTTTTTATCATTTTATACAT